>NZ_LZML01000182.1:0-771 GCF_001665695.1 Nocardia sp. 852002-51101_SCH5132738
GAACCGAATTCCATTGTGCTAGAATAGATTTAGTACCGAACTAGCTTCGGACTTACACGGTTCTCGTGACACCCTCGGCGCGTACTGCCGACGATGTCGCGCAGGAGGTCTACGCGTTGCTGATCACCTACCAGGCGTTGCGGACCGCGATCGCCGATACCGCGCTGGCCACACCGGGCATGGTCGCGGACCGGGGCAGTTTCACCGTCGCTTTGCAGACCGCCCGCGACCAGCTCGTCCATGCGGCCGGGTCATCACCGGCGCGACTGTCGATATCGTCGGTGTGATCGGGCGGGCCGTGCGCGCTGACCTGCTCCCACATCGCCGGCCCCGCAGCAGCCTTCGCGTGGTCAAACGGGCAATCTCCAAACACCGCGCCAAGGGGGTGATCGACCGGACCATCTACCAAACCCACATCAGCGTGCGCGTGCTACCCGGTTGACAACCCGGCAGCACACCAAACTGAGCGGCCTTGGGTCTAGCCCGGGCTGCGGTGCACGCCGGCTACCGCACCTATGTCACCACCGCCGCCGATTTGGCGGCCCGCTGCCACAAAGCTGCGATCGAAGGCCGGTGGGCCACCTGCATGCGTTTCTACGCCGGACCAACGCTCCTGGCGATCGACGAACTGGGATACCTGCCGTTACCTGCAGAGGCGGCATCAGCACTGTTTCAGGTTGTCGCGCAACGATATTTGAAGACCTCGATCGCGATCACCACCAACCGCGGCGTCGGATCCTGGGGCGAGATCCTCGGCGATAACACTGTCGC